>NZ_CP073580.1 GCF_018199995.1 Photobacterium sp. GJ3
TTGATCGTTTTCGCCGTGATCTGCCTGTGGTGCCGGTTACAGGTGGGTCTGGGATCGGTGACGTTGAATGGCGCGGTGGTCGTCACCGCTCTCAGCGTGCTGTATTACCTCCGGTTGAGTGTGGCTTTGGGCATGCTGATGGCATTGATATTGAGTGTCATGATCTGGGCGGCCGTTCCCATTGCCGAGCTTTCATGGGTTGGCTGGATCGCAATCAGTCTGGGTCTGTTTGTGATGGGATGGGTCATTCAGTTTATCGGACACTATTTTGAAGGAAAAAAGCCGGCTTTCGCGGATGATCTGATCGGATTGGTGATTGGCCCGCTGTTTATCTTGGCGGAGGGGCTGTTTTTACTGGGGTATTACACCGAACTTGAGCAACATATCGTTCAGCATGCAGGCCCGGTTAAGCCTTAATGCGCGATAAAGGTCAGCTGACTTTCAACACGGAACACAAGACAAGGAGCCGTCATGACGTTTCAGAATAAAACCGTTTGGATTACAGGTGCGTCGTCCGGTATCGGACAGGCGCTGGCGGAGCAGTTTGCAGCGCAGGGCGCGAACGTTATCTTAACCGCGCGTCGGAAAGAGCGGCTGGACACCATTCTTGCCGGGCTGGCCAGGCAAGCATCGGATTGTACCGCTGGATTATCGCAGCCCGAGCGGTTGCTTCAGGATCTCCCGTCCATATTGGATGAGATTGGCCGGGTGGACATTCTGATAAACAATGCAGGCATCTCGCAACGCAGCCTGTTTCTGGAGAACGAATTCAAAGTTTACCGCCAGTTAATGGAAGTGAATTATTTCGGACTGGTCGCGATGACGAAAGCGGTGCTGCCCAGAATGATTGAAGCCGGTGGCGGCAGCGTGGTGTCGATCAGCAGTGTGGCCGGGAAAGTGGGTTCAAAGCTCAGAACCGGCTATTCCGGATCCAAGTACGCTGTGGTCGGTTTTATGGATTGCCTGCGGGCCGAAGTCAGCGAATACGGTATTCACTGCCTGACGATTTGCCCCGCTCTGTCCGCACTGCCATTGCGCATCATTCTCCAAACGGGCTCCAAACTTCCCCCCTATTGCCCCCCTAAGCAGATGCTTAAGGCAATTGCGGCCCACGGTCAATTGGGCACCAACCATCAAGCGGTTCTTTCCGCAGCTGTTTAATCTGATGACGGCAAAATGACTATCGTTAATCTGTTTCGGAGTGTCGCTCTGACACTCCGGTTCCCTTCCTGAAGCATCGCCTGCTCAAGGCTGTATGAAGCGTTGTATTTCTCGATCGCTTTCACATTGTCGACAATTTGTATGATTCATCATCAGAATGTTCAAGTCCTGGCTTGAAAATCAGTCAGATCCTGACTATTTTCAAGTCATCTATTGATGATTGTTGACAATGTGTAAGGTTGAACCCTGTGGAGAAGTTCGAGAACAGTGAGATTGTTGACACGCTGGCGTCAATCCCCCTGATGACAGACCGAAAGCGCGACAGTGCGAAAGAGCCGACGAAATCGAACAGTCTGCTGGAAGTGCTGGTCGAGCGCATTGTGACCGGTGTTTTTCCGGGGGCAGTAAAATTTCAGAGCCCGAACTGGCCCGGCAGTTTGAAGTCAGTCGCGGGCCGCTCCGTGAAGCCATGATGCGGGTCGAATCGCTTGGACTGGTCGAGCGTATTCCTCATGTTGGCGCGCGCGTCGTTGCACTCAGCCGGAGAAGCTGGTCGAGATTTATGCAGTGCGCGAAGCACTGGAAGGCATGGCTGCACGGCAGGCGTGCGAGCACATCACAGACGCAGAAATTGAAGGGCTGGCAGTATTACTGGATACCCATCAGGCTCATATCGAGCAGGTCGACGGGGCGTCTTATTTTCATCAGCACGGTGATTTTGATTTTCATTACCGCATTATTCAGGCAAGCCGGAACAGCAACTGATCAGTTTGTTATGCGATGAGCTTTATCACCTGCTGCGGATGTACAGGTTTCAGTCGCCGCGTTCGCATTCCCGTCCCGAACGCGCCTGAACGAGCATATTCAAATCTTATCCGCATACGAGACCGTGACGAGAGCTGCAGAAATGCTGATGCGTCGCCATATCCTGCGGAGCCGGCGTCTGATTGAAAGTCAGTTAAAGCACGAAGCATCCAGACATAAACCAAGGAGTTGATGATGAAGCCAGGACAGCGATTTCGTCAGGCGGTGACCGACAATCACCCATTGCAGATTGTGGGCACGATTAATCCGTATTGCGCCATGATGGCGAAGCAGGTCGGGCATCAGGCGATCTATCTTCAGGCGGCGGCATTGCAATGCGTCTTATGGTTTGCCGGATCTGGGGATCACCACACTCAATGACGTGACTGAAGATGTCCGCCGCATCACTGCGGCTGTGATTTGCCCTTGCTGGTGGATATCGATACCGGTTTGGTGGCGCTTTCAATATCGCCCGCACGACTCGTGAAATGGAGCGCTCCGGGGCGGCGGCGGTCCACATGGAAGACCAGGTGGCGCAGAAACGCTGTGGCCACCGTCCGAATAAAGCCATTGTCAGCCAGGCTGAAATGGTTGATCGCATCAAAGCGGCTGTGGATGCCCGTCACGATGAAAGTTTTGTGGTCATGGCGCGCACCGATGCTCTGGCGGTCGAAGGGATGGATGCTGCGATTGAGCGTGCGATTGCCTGTGTTGAGGCCGGTGCGGATATGATTTTCCCCGAGGCCATGAATACGCTGGCGCAGTACCGGCAGTTTGTGGATGCGGTCCAGGTGCCTGTGCTGGCAAACATCACGGAATTTGGTCAGACCCGTTGTTTTCCTGCGATGAACTGGCGGAGCAGGGCGTGGGCATGGTGCTGTATCCGCTGTCGGCCTTCCGGGCCATGAACCAGGCGGCGCTCAATGTGTATCAGCATTTACGGGCCGACGGACATCAGCGTCAGGTGGTGGATCAGATGCAAACCCGCGAGGAGCTTTATCACTATCTTGGCTATCATGAGTATGAGCAAAAGCTGGATAAACTTTTCAGCGGTGAGTGACAACTCGCATATATATTCCCTTTCCTTGGCAAGGGGAGGGCTAGGGTGGGGTTCGTAGGGTTGTGCGCAGATTCAGAAACTGTGCCCGGTAACCCCTCCTAACCTCCCTTGAAAGGGGGAGGGACAATACTGAGTTTATGGTGAGCACTAACCCCTTGGAAGGGGAGGGCTAGGGTGGGGTTCGTAGGTTGTGCGCAGATTCAGAAACTGTGCCCGGTAACCCTAACCTCACCCCTTGAAAAGGGGGAGGGACAATACTGAGTTTATGGTGAGCTAATATTCCTCCCTTGGCAAGGGGAGGGCTAGGGTGGGGTCGTAGGGTTGTGCGCAGATTCAGAAACTGTGCCGGTAACCCCTCCTAACCTCCCCTTGAAAAGGGGGAGGGACAATACTGAGTTTATGGTGAGCACTAATATTCCCTCCCTTGGCAAGGGGAGGGCTAGGGTGGGGTCGTAGGGTTGTGCGCAGATTCAGAAACTGTGCCCGGCAACCCTCCTAACCTCCCCCTTGAAAAGGGGGAGGGACAATACTGAGTTTATGGTGAGCACTAATATTCCCTTCCCTTGGCAAGGGGGGCTAGGGTGGGGTTCGTAAGGTTGTGCGCAGATTCAGAAACTGTGCCCGGTAACCCCTCCTAACCTCCCTCTTGAAAAGGGGGAGGGACAATACTGAGTTTATGGTGAGTACTAATATCCCTTCCCTTGGCAAGGGAGGGCTAGGGTGGGGTTCGTAGGGTTGTGCGCAGATTCAGAAACTGTGCCGGTAACCTCCTAACCTCCCCTTGAAAAGGGGGAGGGACAATACTGAGTTTATGGTGAGCACTAATATCCCTTCCCCTTATCAAGGGGGAGAAACAAAACGATTTCATGTAACAGAAAAAGAGCAGGTGGAAGAAGTGATCGCCTCAATTCAATAACGTGACATAACGTGAAGAAAGGAGCCCGGAATGACTGCGACCCATTCAGTGCAAGCGGACAATCAACAGACGGCAGACAAGGATCATTCACGCAATCAACCCTTGGGGGCGCAGGTCTGCGTGGTCAGAGTGCGGGAAGCTCGGCACTGTGCACCGTGGGTAAAACGGGAACGGGCCTGACCTACCGGGGATATGACATCACCGATCTGGCACATCACGCACAGTTTGAAGAGGTGGCTTATCTGCTGCTGAAAGGCAAACTGCCCACTCAGTCTGAACTGGATCAGTACAAAGCAACCCTGAAAGCAAAACGCGGATTACCGGATGCACTGAAAACCGTGCTGGAAACGATCCCGGCCGACGCGCATCCGATGGATGTGATGCGAACCGGCTGTTCTGTGCTGGGGAATCTGGATCAGGAAACTGACTTCAGCCAGCAAGCCGATAAAACCGATACCCTGCTGGCCATGCTGCCCGCGATCATCTGTTACTGGTATCGCTACAGTCATGACGGCATCCGGATTGAGACGGCCAGCCAGACTCAGGACTGTACCGGCGGTTATTTTCTGGAAATGCTGACGGGCGAAGCCCCCTCTGAACTTCACAAACAGGTGATGACTGCTCGCTGATTCTGTACGCAGAACATGAATTCAATGCATCCACCTTTACGGCGCGCGTCTGTGCCTCGACTCTGTCTGATCTGCATTCCTGCATCACCGCCGCCATTGGCAGCCTCCGCGGGCCGCTGCACGGCGGGGCGAATGAAGCCGCAATGGCGATGATTGAACACTGGAAAACACCAGATGAAGCAGAAGCCAATATCCTGAAAATGCTGGCAAACAAAGAAAAATCATGGGGTTCGGGCACGCGATTTACCGGGAATCGGATCCCCGCAATGCGCTGATCAAAGCCTGGTCCAGCAAATTGGCACAGGATGTGGGAGACACCCGGCTGTACGCTGTTTCTGAGCGGGTCGAAGCTGTGATGAAACGTGAGAAAGGCTTGTTTGCCAATGCGGATTTCTTTCATGCCTCGGCGTACCATTTTATGGGCATTCCGACCCAACTCTTCACCCGATTTTTGTCATGAGCCGGGTAACGGGCTGGGCAGCGCATGTGTATGAGCAGCGTGCCAATAACCGGATTATCCGTCCGAGTGCCGATTATATCGGGCCGGATCATCAGGACTGGCTGCCGATTGAACAGCGTCGATGATCGGTCTTCCCCTCGCAAATAGGGAGAGAAGCAATCTTCCCTGTTTCCATCCCAAAGATTCTCGCCCCTTCAAAAAGAAGGGCGGAAACAATCACGACTCTGAAGTAAAAGGAACGATGAATGAGCCTGAACGTTGAACTGAATGAACGCCCGCAGCCTGATGCATTGCTGGTGAAGATTGCCGACTATGTTGCAAACACCGACATTGCCTGCGGAAGCCTACAACACCGCGCGCAATTGCCTGATGGACACGCTGGGCTGTGGCCTGCTTGCTTTGAGATTTCCGGAATGCACCAAGCATCTTGGCCCGACGGTACCGGGCACCACAGTACGACATGGGGCGCGCGTGCCGGGGACTTCTCACGAGCTGGATCCGGTCACGGCTGCATTCAATATCGGGTGTCTGATCCGCTGGCTGGATTTTAACGACACCTGGCTGGCCGCGGAATGGGGCCATCCGTCCGATAATCTGGGCGGTATTCTGGCGACAGCGGATTACCTCAGCCGTGTTGCCGTGGCCGAAGGCAAAGCACCGCTGACCATGCGGGATGTGCTGACGGCGATGATTAAAGCTCATGAAATTCAGGGCGTGCTGGCACTGGAAAACAGCTATAACCGGGTTGGGCTGGATCATGTCCTGTTGGTTCGGGTGGCTTCAACCGCCGTCGTCACCAAAATGCTGGGTGGTAACCGGGATCAGATCATTGATGCCGTCTCTCAGGCCTGGGTGGATGGCTGCGCGCTGCGCACGTACCGCCATGCGCCGAATGCCGGTTCCCGTAAGTCGTGGGCAGCGGGCGATGCCACCTCCCGTGCAGTGCGACTGGCGATGATCACCATGAAAGGTGAAATGGGATTGCCTTCTGTGCTCACGGCACCCAAATGGGGCTATTACGATGTGCTGTTCAATGGTCAGCCGTTCAAGCTGAATCAGGATTTTGGCAGCTATGTGATGGAAAATGTCCTGTTCAAAATTTCTTTCCCGGCAGAAATTCCACGCCCAGACTGCGGTTGAATGTGCGGTGACGTTGCATGAGCAGGTCAAAGATCGTCTGGACGAGATTGAACGGATCGAAGTGACGACCCATGAGTCTGCCATTCGGATTATTTCGAAGTCCGGCGATCTCGCCAACCCGGCAGACCGGGACCACTGCCTGCAATATATGATCGCGGTGCCGCTGATTTATGGTATCTGGTTGCCGAACACTATGAAGATGACTTCCATCGTGGTGACAAACGCATCGATCAGCTTCGCAGTAAGATGGAAATCATGGAAGACCCGCGTTACAGCGCGGAATATCTGGAGTCGGATAAACGCTCCATCGCCAATGCGATTCAGATTTTCTTCAGTGACGGCACCAGTACCGACAAAGTGGCCGTGGACTATCCCATTGGTCATCGCCGACGCCGTGAGGAAGGGATTCCGGTTCTGGAGCGAAAATTCAGACGGAACCTGCTCACCCGATTCCCGCAGGGCATCAGTGAACACATTGTCGATCTGTGTAGTGATCAGGCGGCACTGGAAGCAACCCAGTACATGATTTTATGGCGCTGTTCACCATCAACTGATTGGCTATTGAATGGCTTCTTCAGAACCGGCGTCTTGGCGCCGGTTTTTTCTTTGGGGCAGTGGCTGAATTTGAGCCCGGATGTTTTTCATTTCAGTTGGCTGAGAAAAGCGCTGTGTCATACCAATCGCAGTCAATCACTGGTCATCCTAGCTTGTTCAATTGTTCGATCACTGCGTTAGATTTTTTGATTGTAGAATCAGGACTTCTAAAAAGTCTGCCTTGTTCTCAAACATTTCCCCTGCGCTATTTCTGATCATTGACTGACTTTGATTGGTATCATTTGTGCGTGAATCGCAAAAGAATTTTGAATTCATGATGCGTTTAAATGCATTGAGTTTTGTATTAGCATCATTCGCTGAATGAAAGTGATAAAGGAATTATCAATGACCAAACGCTTGTATATGGAGATCCGAACTCTCAGGAAGTGCGCAAGTCCTCGTTGTGAAGCAGATGAGTCAGGGTACTTTGCTGAACTCGACGCCACCTTGTTTCATCCGCAAGGCGGTGGACAACCCAGTGATATCGGCGTTCTGCAAAGTGACAACGGTGTTTCCGCCCGAGTCTTGCAAGTGAAGGACGTGAACGGGGTGATTTTGCATTGGCTGGACGCTCGATTGCAGCAGGTCCCGTGTCTTTACAAGTGGATCCGGCGGTGAGGCATCAGCATGCCATGCTGCACAGTGTCGGGCATGTGATTGGCAACATTGGTCAGCGACACGGATGGAAACCCGTGAAAGCACATCACTGGCCGGGAGAATGCCGGATCGAATTTATGCCGGAAGCCAGCAATCGTGACCTCACTGCCGATGAGATTGAAGATGCCCTGGCAACGCTGATTCAGGCGCAGTTGGCTGCGCAGATCCATGTGGATGACAAAGGGTTACGCTGGGTTGGTTTTGGTGAGCTGGCGCCCTGGCCTTGTGGTGGCACGCATCTGGCCTCACTGGCTGAAGTGGGTGGACAGGTTTCTGCTGCGGTGAAACTGAAAAAGAACAAACTCGTCGTGAAATACGACATCGAATCAAAGGAATGAATCGTGTTACTCGATCTTGAAAGCATGGATGCAACGGCCATTTCAAAGCTAGCCAATCAGGACTGTCTGTGATCCGGGTGAAGGATTTTATCGACAGGGAACACGCACTGTCTCTGGGCGACAGAATCCTGACCGCCGGCTATGATGCGTATATCAATGCGCCGAGTATTGGCCGGATCGGCATGGCTTTTTATGAAGCAGAACGGGATCCCACCCTCCTTGAGCGGTATTTTGCTCAGGCGCAGTCCAACATTCATGAGCTGCGCCAGCGCTGTAAGCCTTATGCTTCACCGCTGGATGTCTTGCGCTGTTGTCTGGATGAGATCTGGCCGGCTGGCGCGCAACTGGAAACCTTATACGGCAAGAAAATGTCGGTGGGGTTATCGCGGGTGGTTGATGAGAATATCCGCTTTTTAGCCCATCATGATATTTTTGCGAAAGATGCCGGACAGCTTCCGGGCACACAGCCTCTCGGCTCAGTTTGCCTGTAATGTTTATCTGACCATGCCTGAACAGGGCGGGCATTTACAGGTCTGGCAGAATGAGCTGGGGCCGGAAGAGTTTGATGCACTCAGACAAGACAGTTATGGGATTGAGCCCGATATTCTCGGCGCACCCGCGTTGAAATTGCACCGGAACCCGGTGATTTGTTGCTGTTCAATTCAAGAAAAATGCACTCGGTGACACCGGGCATTCAGGGACAGCGTCTGAGTCTGTCCTGCTTTGTCGGATACCGGGGCCAGCAGCATCCTTTAACCTTTTGGAGTTAGTGATGATTCAAGCATACTGGCCGGAGTTTTTATCTGGCCCTGATCCATTTCATGGCCGTTGTTGCCCCGGGCCCAGACTTCGTGGTGACCGTTCGGCAAAGTCTGAAATTTGGGCGTCTGCATGGGGTGATGACGGCGCTGGGTATCGGCACGGGCTTATCCGTTCATGTGCTTTATACCCTGTTAGGCGTGAGCGCCTTAATGCATACCTCTGAAACCCTGCTGGTGGCGAAGCTTCTCGGTGCCTGTTATCTGGTGTATCTGGGTGTCCAATTATGCCGCAGCAAACCTGCGAAGGGGCAAATGGCAGTGAACGGAGAAAACGCATCGGAGACGGAACAACAATCTCTGCGACGTGCCTTGGGATTGGCTTCTTAACCAATGCGACAATCCGAAAGCGACCCTGTTTTTCCTGGCCGTGATGACAAATGTTGTCAGCGTGGATACACCGCTGGCGGTACAGGCTTTCTACGGGATCTGGATGTGTTCCGTCAATGCCGTTTGGTTCATGCTGGTCAGTCTGGTTTTCTCTGCGCCGAAGGCAAGAAACTGGTTCCATCATCAGATGCACATCATTGAGCGAACATTAGGGGTTGTCCTGCTGGCCTTTGCCGCACGCCTGGCCTTTGTTTAATTTAATCTCTGGCTTCAAAGTCAATCAAACATCCCGAGCGGCCCCTCAGTGGCCGCTCTTTTTATCCGAACCCCTGTATCTGCACGCAAGATTGATCTGGGGCAGGATCCTTTGCCTGCCATGCACATAGACTGGTTTCATCTGTCTTCAGCCCATGTGCTGAAGCAAAACCTTCCGTGCTTGAAGAGGATAGAACTTGCGAATTCATCAGGCGGTTTCTGCACTGACAGAACAGATTCAGCACGCCCCGAGGGGACGCTCAGACTGACCCTGCCGTTCGCCGGTCTGCCCGAGGCATCTGTACCGGATTGGCTGGAGGCGCAGCCGTTATTTCCCAAATTATACTGGCAGTCCCGAGACGGGCTCGAAGAGGCTGTGGTACTTGGTCAGCAGGCGGTTTTCACCGATCCTGCGGGTGCAGAGATACAGTTGTCGGAACCCCAGCGGATCTGGGGATGCAAGGCATTTGACGACAGCGGGGATGCTGCAAGGTCTTCCTATTTCTTTTTGCCGGAGATTGAACTGTTCCGGCAAGGGCAGCAATGGTCTTTGTCGGTCAATCTGAATGCCGGGAAAACAGCGGCACTGGAGGCGCTCTCTCGGCTGGTGGCTGAAGTGCCCGGATTACCGGCCATTGACACCCATCTGCGCTCAGTTCGCCATACGCCGAACCCGTCGCACTGGCACCAATTAGTGACCGAAGTACTGTCCGAGGTGGCGTCGGGTCAGGTTGGGAAAGTGGTGCTGGCAAGGCAGACAACCGTCCGGGTCAGCCAACCTGTTCTGGCAACTCAGTTACTCAAGGCCAGTGGCCAGGCGAATGCCGGCAGTTTTCATTTTCTGTTTGCCCTGAATGCGCAGCACGCCTTTATCGGTGCGACGCCGGAGCGCCTGTACTTACAGGAGGGCTGTCAGGTGCAGACCGAGGCTTTGGCCGGAACAATCGGCCGGGGCCGGAATCCGGCGCAGGACCAGAAGCTGGCTCAGTGGCTGAGTCTTGATGGGAAGAACCGTCAGGAAAATCAGTATGTGGTGGATGACATTCTCGCGCGTCTGACGCCTTTGGCAGCGCACCTGACTGTTGAGACAGCTGCCAGTTTGATCGGTTACGGCAGGTTCAGCATCTGAAGCGGCCGATTCAGGCTCGGCTGAAACCGGGGGTGAATGGGGCGGCAGTGCTTGAAGCCCTGCACGCAACTGCTGCGTTGCCGGATGGCCTCGTTCGTCTGCGCTGGCTTTTCTTCAGCAGCATGAGCCGTTTGACCGGGGCTGGTATGCCGGTTCTGGGATATTTCAGCCACCAGAAAGCTGAGTTCTGTGTTGCGATCCGCAGTGCCGAAGTGACAGGTGAGCACCTGAAATTTTTTGCCGGGGCGGGCATTGTGCCGGGCTCAGATGCGGCCAGTGAGTGGCAGGAGCTGAATCAGAAACTGTCGACCCTGATGTCCCTGCTGGATGATCCGGCACGGGTTCTGAATGAGCTGGAGGTTGCCTGATGGTCAGCGAACAGGCGCGACTGAACCGGATCTGGGCCAGAACCTTGCTGGAAGAGCTCACCCGACACGGCGTGGCACACCTGTGCGTGGCACCGGGTTCCCGGTCGACGCCTCTGACGCTGGAGGCCGATGCCAATCCGAAAATCCGACTGCATCCCCATTTCGATGAACGTGGCCTCGGATTTCTGGCGCTGGGGATCGCAAAAGCCAGTGGCCAGCCGGTGGCAGTGGTGGTGACGTCAGGCACGGCGGTGGCGAATCTGCTGCCGGCTGTGGTGGAGGCCGGGCTGACGGGTGAAAAGCTGGTGCTGCTGACCGCAGATCGTCCCGCAGAACTGATTGGCTGTGGCGCGAATCAGGCGATCGTTCAATCCGGTATTTTTTCCGGCCATGTCACGACATCGCTGGATTTGCCCAGCCCGTCTGCGTCGGTATCACTCAGCTGGCTTCTGACCTCGGTGGATGGACTGATGGCAGCCCAGTCGCGCGATGGCGGTGCGATTCATTTCAACTGTCCGTTTCCGGAACCGCTTATCTGGATGAATCGCCGGATGAGTCTGCTTTTATCCGTCCGGTACTGTCTCAGTGGCGGCAACGGACCACGCCATACAGCCAGACGTGGATGCCTGATGTCGCTGTGAATTTACCGTCGGATCTGCCTCAGCTGGCGGAAAAGAATGTGTTGATTCTCGCGGGGGATCTGACGGCAACGGAGGCGCAGGCTGTGGCGGCACTGGCCGAAAAACTCGGCTGCCCTTTGCTTTGTGATCCGCAATCCGGGATCAGCAGTCCATGGGCACATTTTGATCTCTGGCTGCAAGATCCCACGCTGGCCGCATCGCTCAATGACTGCGAGTTTGTCATCCAGTTTGGCGCACGGCTGGTGTCCAAACGCTTGAATCAGTGGCTTGCAGAGCACATCAGCCATGGCCGGTGCGAGCACTGGCTGGTCACGGCAGAATCCCGTCGTCAGAATCCGGCTCATCTGCCGCAGCGACACTGGGTGTCCGGCATTGCAAACTGGGCCGAATCTGCCACGAGCCTGCTTCCTGAACCGGCATCCCACAGGCGGGAATGGGCGGAAGGGCTGAAAAGCGGTTGTCAGCGGTACAGGCGTTGATGGATGACTATCTGACAAACACGTCGGCGCTGAGCGAAATCGCACTGGCAATCGATTTAAGCCAGCGCGGCCAGCAAGCGGGGTTGTTTCTGGGGAACAGCCTGATTGTGCGGCTGGCGGATGGATTCACCCGGCTGGAAGGCCGTTCGGTTTACACCAATCGCGGTGCATCTGGCATCGATGGACTGGTCGCGACTGCCGCGGGCGTTCAGCGGGCGACCGGACAGCCATTGCTGCTGATGCTGGGAGATACGGCATTGCTGCATGATCTGAATTCGCTGGCGCTCATGCGCCAATGCACGGCACCTGTGGTGATTGTGGTCACGAACAATGACGGCGGGGCGATCTTTGATCTTCTGCCGGTGCCGGACTCAGCGCGTCAGCACCTTTATCAGATGCCGCATGGTCTTGCCTTTGCGCATGCTGCAAGCCAGTTCGGTGTGGCGTATCACAACCCGGTTACTTTGCCGGATTATCAATCTAAAGTCAGCGAGCACTTCCAAACCGGACAAGGCGCATTACTGGTTGAGGTGAAGACGCCTGCAGGCGAGGCGGCGGCCCATCTTCGCGCGCTGAAGGAGCGGTTGTATGCTGTTTAGCCGCACCCTGTCAGTGCATGAGGGGACAACCCGGCCGGTGCTGGTTTTTCTGCATGGCCTGCTGGGGAGCGGGGAGGACTGGCGAACCTGTGCCCGTTCCCTTTCGGATTTTCGCAGTATTGCACTGGATTTGCCTGGCCACGGGCGGAGTGTTGCTGTGGACTGCGATTCTTTGAATCAGGCCGCGACTCAAGTGGCCGACACGCTCTCCGCGCGCTTGCCCCCGGGCAGCCGCTGGTGCTGGTGGGCTATTCGCTCGGCGGACGGATTGCCATGCATGGTCTGGCGGCGGGTCTGTTTGGATCCTTACCGATTCAGCAATTGGTGATTGAAGGCGGCCATGTCGGGCTGGCATCAGCGTCGGAGAAACAACAGCGCTGGCGTCATGATGCGCGCTGGGCACGGCGCTTTCGCCGGGAGCCTTTGAGCGATGTGTTGCAGGACTGGTATCAGCAGCCGGTCTTTTCCTCACTCGATCCTGCCCAAAGACAGCACATGGCTGATATCCGGCGACAGAACGATGGTGCAGCTGTGGCCCGGATGCTGCTCGCGACCTCGCTGGCGCGTCAGGAACCGCTGCGGCAAGCCTTACACATTCAGCCCGTTCCGTGCATTACATCTGCGGGGCACGGGATACCAAATTTTCCCGCTTGGCATTTGAGACGGCTTTCCCCGTCACGCAGATTGCCGGTGCAGGGCACAACACACATCTGGCCCGGCCAGCAGCGTTTGCACGCGCAGTCGTGCAGCTCGCCGGGCTTCAGAACACATCAGATTCAATGACAGCGGAGCGCTTATGACCATCACTATGGGACGAACCGAAGACGAACTTTATGCGCCGATTGAGTGGCTTCACGGTGGCCAGCCATTTTCGGATATTGAATACCACAAAATCATCCGACGGGATTGCCCGGATCACCATTGCCCGGCCACAGGTGCATAACGCCTTCCGTCCTCAGACGGTTCAGGAAATGATGCAGGCGCTCGCCGATGCGAGATACGACGCCGACGTGGGCGTGATCATTCTGACCGGACTGGGTGAAGCGGCATTTTGTTCAGGCGGTGATCAGAAAATCCGGGGGGATTACGGCGGTTATCAGGACGAATCCGGCATGCATCATCTCAATGTGCTCGATTTTCAGCGCCAGATCCGTACCTGCCCAAACCCGTGATCGCTGCGGTGGCCGGTTGGGCCGTCGGGGGCGGGCATGTGCTGCACATGATGTGCGATCTGACTATTGCTGCTGAGAATGCGAAATTTGGCCAGACCGGCCGAAAGTCGGCTCATTCGACGGTGGCTGGGGGCGTCTTACATGGCTCGGATCGTGGGTCAGAAAAAGGCCCGTGAAATCTGGTTTCTGTGCCGCTTCTACGATGCTCAGGAAGCGCTGGACATGGGGCTGGTGAACACCGTTGTCCCACTGGCAGAGCTGGAAAGGGAAACCGTGCGGTGGTGCCGGGAAGTGCTTCAGCACAGTCCGATGGCGCTGCGCTGTCTGAAAGCCGCCTGAATGCTGACTGCGACGGTCAGGCAGGTCTGCAGGAACTGGCGGGCAATGCCACCATGATGTTCTATATGACCGAAGAAGGGCAGGAAGGCCGGAATGCGTTCAACGAGAAGCGCCGCCCTGATTTCAACAAGTTCAAACGCAATCCGTAGTCCTGCTGGATGAACCTATGACACAGCGATCGCCAGACTCTACGAATATCGATTATCCATGGACAGCGGTGTGATACTCCGGGGCAGGCGTGTGACTGAGCGGCGGGTTACATTGCCGAGCTGCGCGAGGGGGGCGGCAGTGGCCTCGGGGAAATCGCGCCGTTGTCCGGATGGAGTGGAATCTCTGGCTCAGGCTGGCGCTCAGGCTGCGCTTGCGTTGTTTGGCTGGGTTCATGGCTCTGATCGAATGATGGAGACAGCGACACTGTTTCCGTCGGTGGCGTTCGGATTGTCGATGGCTGAGATGGAACTTGCGCGTCGCTTGCCTGCTGCCGGTGTATTTACCCCGGCACGTTATTGCGCTGTGACGCTGCGGTTACGCTGCCATCAACGGACCGGATCGCGAAAGTCAAAGTCGGGCGGGGACCCGGCTCAGGAATCAGAGCAGATCAATCGTCTACTGACGACACATCCGGCGCTGGTGCTGCGTCTGGATGCCAACCGCGCTTGGACGCTGTCGCAGGCGCGCGTGTTTTCTGCGCATCTGAGACCGGATTTGCATTCACGAATTGCTTTCATTGAAGAGCCTTGTCAGCAACCGCAAGACAGTCTGAATTTTGCAGCAGAAAGTCACTTGCCGCTGGCCTGGGATGAAACGCTGCAGGCCGCGGTCAGCCAGCCGGATTTTCAGCTTGAACAGCTGGGCAAAGCGGCTGCAATTGTCGTAAAACCCACGCTGATCGGTTCGGTACAGCGTTGTCTGTTGCTGATTCAGGCGGCTCGCCAATCAGGTATGCAGGCCGTTCTCAGTTCAAGCCTTGAATCCAGCCTGGGCCTGACGCAGATCGCTCGCCTCTCGCACTGGCTGTTGCCGGACGCTGTACCGGGGCTGGATACGCTGCACTGCTTTCAGGCGCAGCTGGAATGTCCGTGGCCGGGCAGTTCGCTGCCTGTTCAGCAACTTTCGGCGCAAAGATTAGTGGGAATATGGGAATGATGATGTCTGACTACCTCTGGCGACATTGGGCGGCAGTCCGCCGGAACATCTTTGCGCTGCGCACTGCGGATGAATCATACAACTGGCGCGCGCTGGCAGAGAAGGTTGATGACCTTGCCGCCCATCTGTCAGCACAGGGGGTTGCGCCCGGCGATGTGGTGACGGTGGTCGGGAAAAATTCAACGGAACTGGTTTTCCTGCATCTGGCCTGTCTGCAACTGGGCGTCACGACGGCATTTGTGATGCCGCAGCCTGCCATCCGGTTGTATGAAAAGCTGGCGGTATTGTACCGGCCGGGTCAGCCGCACTGGGTCTGGTTCGGCCTGTTCAGCCAGACGATTCGAGCGGCAAAGCGCGATTCTGCGAATAAACCAGACAGGCTGTCGATGCGTACTGACGTTGCGTTTTTGGATCTGGATGCAGCGTTCAGTTCAGCGCCACGAAAACAGCCCGTACCAGGAACAGCCTGTCGGTCGGATCGGCTGGCCTCGATTCTTTTCACCTCCGGTTCCGCCGGTGTGCCCAAAGCGGTCGCGCATACGCAGGCCCAGCATCTGGCGTCGGCCCGAGGCTTGCTGGCGGTGTTTTCGTTCCAGTCTTCGGATTGCTGGCTGCTTAGTTTGCCGCTGTATCATGTGTCCGGACTTGCCATTGTGTATCGCTGGCTCAGTGTCGGGGCCTGCCTGAAAGTGGGCGTGGCGCGGCTCAGGATATTCAGGACGTGACTCACGCTTCATTGGTCGCAACACAGCTCAAGCGTCTGCTTGAATGGCAGCAGCCGTTGTCGCTCAACCAGGTCCTGCTGGGTGGCAGTGATGTGCCCGTGTCGTTATGCCAGCAGGCGGCCCAGCAAGGCATTCAGACCTGGCTGGGTTATGGCATGACAGAAGCCGCATCGACAGTAACGGCGAAGCAAATTGACGGCATCGCCACCGCCGGGCGTGTATTGCCCAATCGGCAGGTTCAGCTCAAAAACAACCGGATTTTGATTGGGGGGACACCCTTGCGAGCGGCTACTTTCATCAGGGGAAATCACCCCGCTGGTGGATGGACAGGGGTGGTTGATAGCCGGGATATGGGACAGTGGATTGACGGCGAACTCCGGATACTGGGGCGTGCGATAATCAGTTTATCTCCGGCGGGGAGAACATTCACTGCGAAGAAATCGAAGGCGTTTTGAAC